>NZ_CP025119.1:0-17500 GCF_002831685.1 Polaribacter sp. ALD11
ATGAATTTAACTGCTGACTCTGTTTGGAATGAATGCTTGTCTTTTATAAAAGACAATATCAAGCCGCAAGCATACAAAACTTGGTTTGAACCGATCAAACCCGTAAAACTTTCAGGAGAAGCGTTAACGATACAGGTACCTAGTAAGTTTTTTTATGAATGGTTAGAAGAACATTATATTAAGTTATTAAGAGTTGCGTTAGTTAGACAATTAGGTAGTGATGCCAAATTGATTTACGACGTAAAAATGGAAAACAATTATAGCAGTAATAGACCGCAAATTGTTAAAATTCCTAGCTCTAACAGAGATCCGTTAAAACCACAAAATGTTACTGCTCCTATAGATTCAGGTAAAAGAGAATTAAGAAACCCGTTTGTAATTCCAGGGTTACAGAAAGTTAAAATAGAATCTCAATTAAACCCTAATTACAATTTTGTAAACTTTATAGAAGGAGACGCTAATAGGTTGGCACGTTCTGCAGGTATGGCAGTTGCTAACAAACCAGGCGGAACTTCTTTTAATCCATTATTAATTTATGGGGGAGTTGGTTTAGGAAAAACACATTTAGCACACGCTATTGGTGTAGATATAAAAGATAAATACCCAGATAAAACGGTGTTGTATATTTCTTCGGAAAAATTTACACAACAATTTATAGATTCAGTAAAGTCGAATACAAGAAATGATTTTATTCATTTCTATCAAATGGTAGATGTTTTAATTATTGATGATGTTCAATTCTTATCTGGTAAAGCAGGAACACAAGATGTTTTCTTCCATATTTTTAACCATTTACACCAAAATGGAAAACAAGTAATTTTAACATCAGACAAAGCACCTGTAGATATGCAAGACATAGAACAGCGTTTGTTATCTCGTTTTAAATGGGGATTGTCTGCGGAATTACAAGCACCAGATTATGAAACTAGAATTTCTATTTTAGACAATAAACTGTATAGAGATGGTGTAGAAATGCCAGAAGAAATTGTTGGTTATATCGCTAAAAATATTAAATCTAACGTTAGAGAATTAGAAGGTGTTATTATTTCTATGATTGCACAAGCTTCTTTTAATAGAAGAGAATTTTCTTTAGAATTGGCAAAACAGATTGTAGATAAGTTTGTTAAGAATACGAAGAAAGAAGTTTCAATCGATTACATTCAGAAAGAAGTTTCTAAGTATTTTGATATGGATGTTGCTACGTTGCAATCTAAAACTAGAAAACGTCATATTGTACAAGCACGCCAATTAGCAATGTATTTTGCGAAGAGATTAACAAAGACATCTTTGGCAAGTATTGGTAACCAAATTGGGCAAAGAGATCACGCAACAGTTTTACATGCTTGTAAAACGGTAGATAATTTGACAGAGACAGACAAGCAATTTAGAAAGTACGTAGACGACTTAACTAAGAAGTTAACGTTCTAAAAAAGCTGTTTTAAAATCATAATTTTTTAATTTTATTCTGATGAAAAAAGTACTAATGGTTTGTTTGGGGAATATTTGTCGTTCTCCATTAGCAGAAGGTATTTTGAAGTCTAAAGTGAATAATGAAGCTGTTTTTGTAGATTCTGCAGGAACAGCTGCTTATCATGTTGGAAATCTTCCAGATAAACGTTCTATAGAAGTTGCGACAAAATATAACATAGATATTACAAAGCAACAAGCAAGAAAAATTACAGTAAAAGATTTCGATACTTTTGATTTTATTTATGCTATGGATGAAAGTAATTATAAAAACATACTTTCGTTATCTAGAAATAATAAAGATAAACAGAAAGTAAAAATGATTTTAAAAGAATCAAACCCTACTAAAAATTTATCTGTTCCAGATCCTTATTATGGTGGAAAATCTGGTTTTGAAGATGTTTACAAAATGTTAGATGAAGCTTGTGATATTATCGCTAGTAAATTGTCTTAAAGTAAATTATCATATTTTTATTAGTTAAAATTTATAAAATTAGTGCCTAAAAGAGAAATAATGATTGGTAAACTCTATTTAATTCCCACAACATTAGGAGATACAGAACCTTTAGAAGTAATGCCTTTATCGGTTAAGAAAGTAGTAGAGCAAATTGATTATTATATTGTTGAGAATGAAAAAACGGCAAGAAGGTTTATCAAAAAGATTTGCCCTAAAAAAGTACAACCTTCATTACAATTAATGTCTTTAGATAAGTATGCTGAAGAAATTGAAACAAGAAGATATTTAGACGTTTGTAAAGAAGGTATAAATGTAGGTTTATTGTCTGAAGCAGGTGTACCAGCAGTTGCAGATCCAGGAGCAAGTATTGTAAAATTAGCACATGAAAATAACATTCAGGTAGTTCCTTTAGTTGGGCCAAGTTCTATTTTAATGGCAATGATGAGTTCTGGTATGAACGGACAAAATTTTGCTTTTAATGGCTATTTGCCAATTGATAAAGGTGATCGAAAAAAAGCACTTAAAGATCTAGAGAAGTTGTCTAAAGATAAAAATCAATCTCAGATTTTTATTGAAACTCCTTATAGAAATGAAAAAATGTTTGCAGATTTAAAAGCGGTATTATCACCAACTACAAATTTGTGTATTGCTGCAGACATAACATTACCATCAGAATTTATTAAAACACTTGCTGTACAAGATTGGAAACATCAAACACCAGATTTACATAAAAAACCTGCTATTTTTATTATTCACAAGTAAAGAATAATCATTTTAGGCGTTCTTTATCTGTAAAATATAGAAATAGCAAGAAACACTTTGTTAGATTCTTGAAATCTAATAAAGTGTTTCTTGCTATTGGAAAAGGATATTAAACCTTCGCATTTTTATCTGCTATAATATTAGAAACATTATAACCAGCAAATTTTTTTAAATAAGATTGAATACTTGCGCCATAGGCATCAGAAAAACGTTGAGAGCCATAACTTCTTAAAAACTTCTTTACGTTTCCTGCACCACTTAAATGAGCAGCAGCTAAAATACCTGATTCGGTAATTTTAATACCATTCATTGTTTTACCAACAGAACGTTGTATGTCTTTTCTTAAAATCCATTTATTTACTTTACATAAAGCTACAAATGCATTTTCTTGTAATTCTGGGTTTCTTAAAAATTCTTGTGTATTGTAAATATTAAATCGGTGTAAAGTAGTACGACCAAATTGATATTTTCCTAAATATCCTAATGTATTTACAGTTGCATATTTTCCTTGAGATTCTTTAAAGGCAACTGCCTCTTTAAAAGCAACAAAATCTCTTTTCAAATAAAAAATATCATTTCCTATAGATTTAGGAAAACTTAATTTAGTTAACGCTATTGTTTCTGAATCAGAGACATTTTTTTTATCAATAGATGTTGCATTGATAAAAAGGAGAACTACACTGAATAAAATGATTTTATTTTTGATAAAATATATATTTCTGTTTTGCGGGTGCAAAGCTACAATATAATTTAAAAGTAATTGATTCTCAATATGTTAAATTTTACTAAAAATACAAATAATGAAATTTTAATTGACCTTTCGTGTTAATTTCCAGCGTTGGAGAAGGAATCTTTATGAAATTAACAACAGAAAAGACAGATTGTAAGAGTTTCGATTTTGTGTTAATTTTTGTCAAATCTAGATCTAAACTCAAATAAAACTGTCTGTAAGGATCTTGTGGCATTGAGTTGGTTGTTTTTGTTTCGCCATATAGCATTCCTTCAGCACCATAACCAAAAGCTACATTTAACCATTTAGGGAAGTCACTTTCCTTGTGAAAAGACCAGATATTAGCAGAAAGCCAATATGTCTGTCCGTTGTAATCTTTTAAAGACTGTTGTAAAAAATTCTCTCCTAATGTACTTGGTCTTTGTTTTGCGTAATTAGTTTGATGAAAAGAGTATTTAACGGTAACTCTTTGTTCGTTCCATAATAATTCTTGACCAACCAATAAGCCAGTTCCTGCAGCATTTGCTAAAATATCACCAGAAGAAGCACCCCATTCTTCAGAAAAACCATCTAAAATTTCTACAGCAGTCAGAAAAGTGAAACCTAAAGTAGCACCATAAATAAGTTGATTTTTCTTAGAAATTCCTGTCCAATCTAAAACTTCCATTCCTACTTTACCTAGATAATAGGAAGTCATAAAATGTCCAGCTTTATCCATTTGCTTCCAATCGTTATTATCATTTTTAAAATGAAAACTAGAATGAGGGTAATCTTTATACCAAAGTTGGTTTAACGCTAATAAGGTTCCGCTAGTTAAAACACTTTCAGTAATTATTACTGTATTTCTTCTTTTGCTATTTAAAGTATCCGATTTTTTTAAAAAGGATGCTTCTTGGGCACTAGAAAATGTGGTAAATAGAAGTAATATAGAAAAAAATGCTATGTTATTTTTTTTCAAAACAATTTTTCAAGTTTAAAAAAGACTAAAAATTAACTATCTATTTACACCTTGTGTATTCAACCATCGTTGATATTTTGCTGCGTTTCTATTATGTTGTGTTAATGTTTTTGCAAATTCATGATATCCAATTTTATCAATACTCGCACACATATAAAAGTAGTTGTGTTTAGTTGCATTTAAAACACCATCAATTGCAGAAATATCTGGCATTGAAATTAAAGTAGGAGGTAGTCCTTTGTTTTTATAGGTATTGTAAGGAGAATTTATTTCTAAATCTACTGTTAAAACTCTTTTTACAACATAATCTTGCCCTTTTATTTCTTTTACACAATAGATTATTGTTGGATCTGCTTGTAGTGGCCAACCATCATTAAGACGATTCAAATACAAACCAGCAACAATTGGTCTTTCAGAATTTTGTGCTGTTTCTTTTTGAACAATAGAAGCTAAAGTAATAACTTCACTTTTTGTAAGATTTAATTTCTTTGCTTTCTGCAATCTATTTTCATTCCAAAACCTTTTGTAAGAAACCAACATTTTTGCTCTAAAGTTTTCTGGGGAAACGGTCCAATAGAATTCATATGTATTCGGAATTAAAATTTGAAGTACAGATTTTTCAGTTAAATTATTTTTAGATAAAAATGCTTCTTCTTTAAAGGAAGTAAGTAAAGAGATAGAATCTGCTTCTATTTGTTCTGCAATTCTGCCAGCAAATTTTTCTAAAGTGTCTTGATTGTTAAAAGATAATTTAAAAGGTGTTTGTCTACCGCTTCGTAAGATATTTACAAGATCATTATTAGACATTCCTGCTGTTAAAACATATCTGCCAGGTTTCGGATTTGAAAAGTTTTTTTTAGCGGCAACCCAAAGAAATGTTTCAGGACTTTTAGAATATTCTTCTAACTCTTTTTTAACGTCTAATAAACTACTTGTTGCTGTTACAAAAAGAACATGCTCTTTTGTAATTGCTTTTCCGAATATTTTTTGATAATAGTTGTAACCAAACATTCCACCAATTATTAATATAGCAGCAAATGTGTAAATAATTTTTTTCTTCAATTGTATCTGTTTTAGGGCTGTAAAGTTACTATTTTATCAATTGAAATAAGATCTCATCTTTAAATTTTCCTTCAGATAAAATCCATTCTTTTTTTACACCTACTTTTTCGAATTTATGTTTTGTAAATAAAGAAATACTTTTAGAATTGTCTGAAGTAATATTCGCATACAGTTGATGCAAATTCAAATGAGAAAACGCATAATTAATTAAAACGGATAAAGCTTCTGATGCATAACCATTTTTTTGAAAATCGGGATGAATTAAAATACCAATTCCTGCTCTTTTATGTTGCGGATTAAAATCAAACAAATCAATCATTCCTAATTGTCTTTTTGTTGATTTTTCTTCTATTAATAAGCGTAGTTGTTTTGCTTCAAAGATATCTAAATGTGCATTTTCTAAATATTGTTTCAAAATAAACTTAGAAAACGGAGTTTGGGTATGGCTTATTTCCCAAAAAGATTCGTTATTTTCTATGTTGTATAGAAAATCTAAATCTTCTGGTTCTAGAGCACGTAAAATTATATTTGTTCCTTTAAGGTTGTTCATTATATCTGTATTTCACCTTTAAAAACAAAAGTAGCAGGTCCTTTTAAAAACACGTTTTTGTAAACACCGTTTTCTTCTGTAAAAGAAACCTCTAAATGACCACCTTCTACAGGCAATAAAATTAAATTACTTTTAGTTTTATTTGTTTTATGCATGGCAATTGCAACCGCTGTAACACCTGTTCCGCAAGCTAAAGTTTCATTTTCCACTCCTTTTTCGTACGTTCTAACTCTAAAAGTATCTTTATTAATTTGTTCTACAAAATTTACGTTACTTCCAGGTTCTGAATATGAATCTCTAATCTTTTTACCGTTTTTATACACAGGGTAATCATCTAAACTGTCAACCAACTCAACATGATGCTGCGTTCCTGTATATGCAAAAACTGAATGTTCATTTACTTGTACTTCTGCAACATCAATCATTTTTAGAGAGACATTACAATTTTCTATTTCAGAAAAATGAGGCCCGTCAACAGCAATAAAATGTGTATTATTTTTAATAATACCTAACTGTTTAGCAAAAGCAACAGTACATCGACCTCCATTTCCACAGAAAGTTTCACTTCCATCAGCATTAAAATAAATCATTTTAAAATCGAATTCAGTATCATTTTCTATTAAAATAACACCATCTGCGCCAATGCCAAAATGCCTGTCACAAAGATGAGAAATTACTTTAAGATTCTCTTTAGGAAAGATTTTTGTCCTGTTATCGATCATTACAAAATCGTTACCAGTTCCTTCGTATTTATAAAAATTCAAATTCATAAAGCAAAGATAAGTATTTCAGGTATAATTAATGGTTGTTAAAAAGTGGTTAAAGTCCGTTAAAAAGAAGTTAAACAGATTTTTTTAATATGTTAAAATTATATCTTTGGATAACAAAAATTAATAAAAATGAAAAAAGCATTCAGTTTTCTTGGTATGGCAATTTTAGGAGGAGCACTTACTTTGGGTGGTTACAAGATGCTATTTAATGAACAAGTAGTAATAGAAAGAACAGTTCAAAATCCTATAGAAACGGTTCAAACAAATTACAATCCGAATTACAAAAGTACAGGCTCGGTAGAAATGTCTACAGATTTTACAGTAGCTGCAGATAAGACCGTTCATGCAGTTGTGCACGTTAAAAATACGGCAATTCGAACACAAACAAATCAGTTAGATCTTTTCTTCGGAAGAGGAAACGGACAAAGACAGTACGAGCAAGTTGGTACAGGAAGCGGTGTTATTATTTCTGCAGATGGTTATATTGTAACCAATAATCATGTAATTGAAGGTGCAAGTGCATTAGAAATTACATTAAACAATAAGAAGAAATACAAAGCAGAATTAATAGGAAGAGATACTGCAAACGATATTGCTTTATTAAAAATTGACACAGATATAGATTTGCCATATGTTCCTTTTGCAAATTCAGATAATATAAAAATAGGAGAATGGGTTTTAGCCGTTGGGAATCCTTACAACTTAACATCTACGGTAACTGCAGGAATTATTTCTGCTAAAGGAAGAGATTTAGAAGGAAACAGAAATATAGAATCTTTTATACAGACAGATGCGGCAGTAAACCCAGGGAATAGTGGTGGAGCTTTGGTAAATGCAAGAGGTGAATTAATAGGAATTAACACAGCTATTTCTTCTAAAACAGGTTCTTTTATTGGGTATTCTTTTGCGGTTCCTTCTAATATTGCTAAAAAAATAATTGATGATATTTTAGAATTTGGTACTGTACAAGAAGCTGTTTTAGGAATTCGTTTCTTGCCAGCTGAAGATAATAAGGTAGAAGGTGTTAGAATAGCAGATGTAGAAGAAAACCAAGGTGCAGCAAATGCAGGTTTACAAAAGGATGATATTATTGTAAAAATAAACAGTGTTAAAATCTCTAAGTTTTCTGAATTAAGAGGGCAATTAACAGCAAAAAGACCAGGTGAATCTGTAACTATTACTGTTGAAAGAGATGGTGAATTGTTAATGAAGAATGTGAAATTGACAAAAAGAATAAAGGCCATTTCTGCGCCAGCTTTAGGTTGGGAATTAAAAGAGTTGTCTAAAGAAGAAAAGAAACTTAGAAAAATTAATAAAGGAATTAAGATAATTAAGGATACTAAGTACGGTTTAAGTAATTACATTATTACTAAAATAAACGATAAAGAAGTTGACAATGCGCAAGAAACCGCTGCTATCTTAAATAAATTATATAACTCTAGATATTCTAATAATATTATAGAGTTGATAAACTTGGACGGGGAAAGAGAACGAATTCGTTTTTAAGAAAATATTTTATCCATTTCAAAATCCTGATTTTAAATCAGGATTTTTTTTATTTTAAAACTTTTTACGAAATCGATTTCGTATTGTGGAAAAATTAAATACTTTTGCCGAAAATTTAATTATAGTAACACAACTATGTCAACAAAAGTAAATTACAACGAAGAAGTTTTATCACAGGCGCAAACAAGAAGAGCAACTGTAGAGTTTATTAATATCGTAAACGATTTATGGTATGATAAATCGATTGAATTAGTACTTTTTAGAAATCCTTTAGTAGATAAAAGAGCTAGTGAAGTTTTAAACTTAATAGAGTATGCAAGAGAATTTGTAAGTAAACCAATTTCTATTCTAGATGCTTTAGATATTGCAAAGGCAATTAAGCAAATAGATTTACCGTCTTCTAAATTAGACATTGGTAAATTGGCATATGAATGTTATTTAAGTTCTAAAAGCTGCGAAGATAAAGTAGCCTTTGTTCAAAATAAATTAAAAGATGCAACAGTTGCAAAAGATATTCAACCAAAAGACGTTGTTTTGTATGGTTTTGGTAGAATAGGAAGGTTATTAGCAAGAGAATTAATGACTAAAATGGGTAAAGGTTCTCAATTGAGGTTAAGAGCAATTGTAACTCGTGGCGAAATAAATGAAACCGTTTTAGAAAAAAGAGCCTCTTTATTAAGTATCGATTCGGTACATGGAGACTTCTTAGGAACTGTTCAAGTAGATGTAGAGAATAAAGCATTAATTATTAACGGAACAACTGTTTATATGATTTCTGCAAACAATCCAGAAGATATCGATTATACAACATATGATATTAACGACGCTTTAATTATAGACAATACAGGTGCTTTTAGAAATGATGTTGAGTTAAGTAGACATTTAAAATCTAAAGGAGCAAGCAAAGTTTTAATAACAGCGCCAGCAAAAGGGGTTCCAAATATTGTTCATGGTGTAAATCATAAACAGAACAACCCAGATAAAGTAGACATTTTCTCTGCAGCATCTTGTACAACCAATGCAATAACACCAATTTTAAAGGTTTTAGAAGATAATTACGGAATTAAAAAAGGGCATTTAGAAACCATTCACGCATATACAAACGATCAGAATTTAGTCGATAATATGCACAGTAAGTACAGAAGAGGAAGAGCTGCCGCTTTAAATATGGTAATTACAGAAACAGGCGCAGGTGCAGCAGTTGCAAAAGCAATACCAGCTTTAGAAGGAAAGTTAACCTCTAACGCAATTCGAGTTCCTGTTCCTAATGGTTCTTTAGCCATTTTAAACTTACAATTAAATACGAAAGTTACTAAAGAAGGCGTAAATTCTTTAATTAAAAAATATGCTTTAGAAGGCGATTTGGTAGAACAAATAAAATATTCTTTAGACAATGAATTAGTTTCTTCAGATATTATAGGCACCACTGCACCATCAATTTTCGATAGTAAAGCAACCATTACAGACAATGAAACTATTGTAATTTATGTTTGGTATGACAATGAATACGGCTATTCTCACCAAGTAATTCGTTTGGCAAAACACATCGCAAAGGTGAGAAGATTTACATATTATTAAGACACTCTTAGTGCAAATTCATTCAGCAAAAGTTGAATGTAAAAACCCGATGCATTTATGTATCGGGTTTTGTTTTTATTTTGTTGAAATTACTTCCTGTTTATAGTTTGTTTTTTAGCAAAGTCGAAAGGCACTCGCTTTTTTGTAAAAAAAAAAAGAGCTTAAAACAAATACTTTAATTAGGTTTAAGCTCGTTTATCAAGTCATATCATAATTTCTTAAAACCTAAGTTTCTATTGTGTTCAAATTTAAACTTTCCTTAATTTAGCAGTCAAAATAAAAAGTATGAAAATCAAGCTAATCATTATAACAATCTTATTTTTCACTATTTCAATAAAGTCACAAGAAAAATTACCATATTATCAGATTCCAAAAATGGCAGAAAAGTACACAGCACAAAACACAGTTGCAAGAATGATAGATGGCTTAGGTTTTAGATATTATTGGGCAACAGAAGGTTTACGTGGAGAAGATTTAGCATATCAGCCAAAAGGAGATGGTAGAGATTGTCAAAAAACGGTAGATCATTTGTATGATTTATCTAATATGTTGCTGCGTTTAACAAAAACGGATTTCAAACAAGAAATAGAAAAGGAGAAAATGACGTTTGCAGATATGAGAAAACAAACACTTTTAAATTTAGAAGCGATAAGTAATAGGATAAAGGTGAGTAGAAATTTATCGGAATTTACTGTGAAAAAAGAAGGTAAAATTAGTGTTCCTTTTTTTAATGTAATTAACGGTCCAATTGCAGATGCAATTTGGCATGCTGGTCAAATAGCCGGTTTTAGAAGATCTTCAGGAAACCCTATAAACTCTAAAGTAAATCATTTTACAGGAACTGTTAGAGACTAAAAAAGTATTTTATAAAAATAAACGATGTCCGTTTGAGCGCAGTCGAGAACGTATTAATTAGTAATAAAGCTTTCGATTACGCTCAAGAAGACACGTTTTTTTACGAATCTAAAAGGTTATTCTTTCTCAAAGAATTCAATCTTACAATCTAATTCTTCGTTTAGAAATTCATCTTTACTCATAAAATATTCTGAAGTTGTTAAACGATAACCGGTTTCTTTTTTTTGCAAATCCCAAATAATATCATTTGCTTCGTCAAATTCTTCTTCTCCATTCAATTGTTTTCCAAACAAACGAATAATTACATTGTGACTGTCTAAATTCTTTGCAAAACATTTTAATACAATTTCTTTGCTAATCTCCTTGTCAGCATTTAATAGAGGTGTAATTTCAAAATCGACAATCGTTGCTTTTGTATTTGGAAATTTCCCATTATATGCTTTGTATAATAACTGATTTACGTTAAAAAGCTCTTTGTGTAAATCAATTTTAGGATATTCTTCAGAAATTTTATCTACCAACATTTCATAAGAAAGAGAATCTATTTGTCCTTCATTTAAATGATCACTCAATTTATAATCTAGTACAATTGCAGCAGCTTCACTTGGGTCTTTATCGGCAATTGCCATAAAAAGCAATTCTCTTAATTCTTTGATATCGCTTACTTCATCGTTTGCGAAATCAAATCTCTCTAAAAGTTCTTTAAAATCTTGAACATTCCAAGCATCAGAAAGCTCATCAACTGTAGAAATTTTATGTATTTTTATAGCGTATTTCATTTTTTTATTTCATTTTTGAATGAACATTTAAAATACATTTTTTTAAATTCAAAAACAAGTTTTTCTATAGATATATTATGAGTGAAGAAGAAAGAATACAACAACTTCGTGATGAGTTAAACAACCATAATTACAACTATTATGTATTAGATAACGGAACAATTTCCGATTTTGATTTCGACATAAAACTAAAAGAATTAGAAAAATTAGAGGCAGAAAATATCGCTTTTTTCGATGCAAATTCACCAACACAAAGAGTAGGAGGTACTGTTATTAAGAACTTTAATACAATTGTGCATAAAAACAGAATGTATTCTTTAGATAACTCGTATTCAAAAGAAGATTTGTTTGAATGGGAAAAACGAGTAGAAAAAGTTTTAGGAACTACAGCGTTAGAATTTACATGTGAATTAAAATTTGATGGTGCATCTATCAATTTAACTTATGAAAACGGTCAGTTTGTGAAAGCGGTAACACGTGGCGATGGTTTTCAAGGAGATGACGTTTCAACAAATATTCGTACAATAAAATCAATTCCATTAAATATAAAACCGGACTTCGTCCGCGATTTTGAAATGCGAGGAGAAATCATTTTACCTTTAGAAGGTTTCATTAAAATGAATGAAGAACGTATAGAAAACGGAGAAGAAGAATATAGAAATCCTAGAAATACCGCAAGCGGAAGTTTAAAATTACAAGACAGTACCGAAGTTGCAAAAAGACCTTTAGATTGTTTGTTGTATCAAGTGGTAACATCAGAAAGAAAATATAAAACGCATTTCGAAAGTTTAGAGTATGCTAGAAAAGTTGGTTTCAAAGTTCCAAAATCTATAAAACTAGCAAAAACGATTGATGAAGTGTACGATTTTGTAAATTATTGGGATGTCAATCGTCATGAGTTACCTTATGAAACAGACGGAATTGTAATAAAAGTAAATAATTTACAGCATCAAGAAGAGCTTGGGTACACAGCGAAAGCACCTCGTTGGGCAATTGCATACAAGTTTAAAGCGGAGCAAGTTTCTACAACATTAAATGAAATTACGTATCAGGTTGGTAGAACGGGTGCAATTACACCGGTTGCAAATTTAGATCCAGTTCAATTAGCAGGTACAACGGTAAAACGAGCGTCTTTGCACAATGCAGATCAAATAGAAAAATTAGATATTAGAGAAAAAGATACTGTTTTTGTAGAAAAAGGAGGAGAGATTATTCCGAAAATAATAGCAGTAGATTTTACAAAACGTCCAGAAGATTCAAAACCAACAATCTATGCAACCAATTGTCCGGAATGTAATACAGAATTGGTAAGAACAGAAGGTGATGCAAAACATTATTGCCCGAATGAATTTGGTTGTGCGCCACAAATAACAGGAAGAATTCAGCACTTTATTTCAAGAAAAGCCATGGATATTGATGGTTTGGGATTAGAAACGGTAGATTTATTACGTAAAGAAGGTTTAATTCAGAATTATGCAGATTTGTACGACTTAAAAGTTGAACAAGTAATTCCGTTAGAAAGAATGGCAGAGAAATCTGCACAGAATATGATTTACGGAATTGAGAAATCAAAAGAAATTCCGTTTGAAAAAGTATTATTTGCACTCGGAATTCGTTTTGTAGGTGAAACAGTTGCTAAAAAACTAGCAAAACATTTCAAATCGATTGACAATCTAATGACGGCAACGTTTGAAGAGTTGATTAAAGCCGATGAAATTGGAGATCGAATAGCGCAGAGTATTCTCGATTTTTCTAATAATTTAGGAAACATTCAATTAATAAATCGTTTAAAAAGTTACGGATTGCAATTAGAGGTTTCGGCAGAAAGTTTAGAAAATCAAACCGACAAGTTAGAAGGGCAAGTTTTTGTGGTTTCAGGCGTTTTTCATCAACTATCTAGAAACGAACTTAAAAAAGCAATTGAAGACAATGGTGGAAAAGTAAGTTCATCAATCTCTAAAAAAACAAATTTTATTGTTGCAGGCGATAATATGGGACCAAGTAAATTAACAAAAGCGCAAGACTTAGGCGTTTCAATTATTTCTGAACAAGATTTTATAGATAAAATTAGTTGCGGTTTATATCTCACTCAAACGGCTGAATTGAAAACTGAAAATTAATTAGTAAATTTAAAAAATCATGAAAATGAAAAAAAACAAATTACTTAAACTTTTAAAAATTGGTATTATATTATTTGGAGTTACATTACTTCTCAACAGTTGTCAAGAACAAGATGTATTATTATCTGAAAAACAAGAGCAAATAAATCAAGTAAAATCTTGGTTTGAGCAAAATAAAAATTTCCCTCTGGAGAATAATGTGTTTTTTAAAGGCGATTTAAATTGGGGAAATGGAGAAGTAGCTAATCAAAAAATTTATATCCCATTAAAAAGAAGTAATTTAGAACTCACTAAAAAAGGAAAAAATCATAAAACAAAGACTACAGAAACTTATTCATATTTATTCTTTGACCTAAATCAAGAAAATCTAAGAGTAAACCTGAAAGTATTCATAAATAAGTCTGAAGATGATTTTTCAACATTTGAAGATAAATTAAAACTTCCTTTTCTTTTCTATAATCAAGATAATAATCTTATTACGAATAATAGGTATTATAGTAAAAATGCAGAAGCACCAGAAAGAGCTTGTGAAACTTATGGTGTTTATGAACATAGTTATGACCCTAATACAGGAGAAACTGATACTACTTTAATGTACACTTTTGATGTTTGTAATGATGATTTTAGTTGGAATGACGTTGGAGGCAGTAGTGGAAGTGGAACTGGTACTGGTGGAAACTCTAATGCAAATTCAACAATTGATGATAAAATTGATACAGATAATTTAGACGCATGCTCTAAAGCAATTTTAGAAGCGATACAAAGTGGAAAAGCTATTGAAGATATCGTAAATCAATTTGCTGGTGAAAATGCAGATTTTAATTGGACACTCGAAACCACTAACACAACTGATGCAGCAAATACAGATTGGGATAATCAAACAGCAAGTAATTACCTTACAAAACTTAATACAAGTTATGTAAATTCTGCAACTAAATTATCTATAGCTAGAACAATAATCCATGAAGCAATTCATGCATATATTTTGAGTTATATAGATATTGCAAAAAACGGAGACCCTGAACTTTCTCTAAAAACATTTCCAGAACTTTGGAATGATTTAGTTGCTAAAAAATATGGAAATCCTAATACACCATCAGCTTGGAATAAATATCAACACGAAGAAATGGCAAGAAATTATATTACATCTATTTCTAATGCTTTATCGGTTTGGGATAACAATTCTAATACTTCTCTATATTATACAGATTTAGCTTGGGGTGGCTTATATGGAACAGAAATATATAACCAAACATCAGATTTAAATGAATTAGACAGAGCTAGAATAGAAACCACAAATTTGTCAGAAGACACTAATTCTACTGATGCTAAAGGAAATCCATGTAACTAAAAACCTAATTCTATGAAAGTTAATATAATCTATATCGTACTAAACTTATTTTTCTTTATATTTTTCGCATCCTGTAAAGGTCAAAAAGAGATAATAGACAAGAATAATAAAGAAATTCTAAACCTTATTTTAAAAGAATACGATTCAGTTTTACTAATAAAAGAAACTTATTATAATGATAAATCTTTAAAACCAGCAAATGTTCTTAATCCATATTACAGAGTTTATAATTATAAAATAATGGACAAACCTTTAGCTAAAAAAAATGATAATATTGCTTATTCAGTATTTTTAAAAGATGTTGATGGTGTTGTTTCCAAAAAAGAATTAGACGAAATAAAAAATAAGTATCAATTTTGGTCAATAAAAGAATGGGAATCATCAAATATAGAAAATAATAAAATAAAAATTATATCTATAGATAACATTAAAAGTTACCAAAATCATATACCAATAATAAGGTTATCTGAACCTTTATACAGTAAAGATAAGAAAAAAGCTATTATTTATGAATACTATGTAAAAAATAAAGTTGGAGCTAATGGAATAAGAGTCATAATTAAAAAAAATGGCAATTGGAAAATAAAAGGGGGAATACCTAATGGAACTGTAAATTAATACAAACCACAACACGGTATATAAAAAATAGCAGTTAAGTGCAAACTACAAAGTTTGTGCTTTTCTTCTATTTTTGTTTATAATCTGAAAGTAATAGCATATTTATTCTGCTACTTTTCATATACCAAAACGTTAAACAAACTTTGGTATCTATTTTGCAACAGATAATCGAACGGTATAAAATCATTCTTTTTGATGTGTCTATGTAGTGAAAATAAAACCATAAGTTGAATTCTAAAACCCAATATTTGAAAAAAATAGTATACCTATATATAATGACAATTTCTTTCCTTACTTTTTCACAAAAGAGAGATTTAGATTCATTGCCTAAAAACATAGATGAATATATTTTTGTAAAACCAGGAGACTCAGTTGTCATTCAATTAAATGAAATTGCATTATTACCAAAGCCAAAATTTAGCTCACAAGAAGACATTCGGTATTATCTATGGTTTAGGAAGAAAGTATACAAAGCATATCCTTTTGCCAAATTAGCATCAGAAAGACTAGATAGCTTAAATGCTAAATTAGACAGAATAGCATCAAAAAGTAAGAAGAGAAAATACACGCGACTGGTTCAAGATTACATTGAAGGTGAATTTACAGATCAAATGAAGAAAATGACCACAACAGAAGGTCGTGTTTTAATTAAATTAATTCATCGTCAAACCGGTAAAACTGCATTTAATAACATAAGAGGGCTTAGAAGTGGTTGGAAAGCATTTTGGTACAACGCAACTGCCAATATTTTTAAGCTTTCCTTAAAAACAGAATACCTACCAGAAACTGTAAACGAAGATTTTCTGATAGAAGATATACTACAACGTGCTTTTCGTGACGATAAGTTACAAGCTCAGAGATCGAAATTAGACTTCGATTTCATGAAAGTTATAGCATCTAAGAAAGCAGAAATCAATGTAGAGGAATACAAATTGATGTTTTCTAAAATGAAAAAGAAAAGAAAGAAGAAGAAAAAGAGTTAGTTTTTTTCGAGTGTTCCCTTTTTTTAAAGAACCAATGATTCATTTTTAAAAGCTTTAGTTATAAAAAAAGGTCGGGCTTTCCATTATATCTTTTGTTCGTTCCTCTCAAAAGGATGCCATTTCAATCCCTAACACAACTTTTAAGAAAAGAATTAGCAAGTGAAAATTTTTATTTTAGTATTAAATAAGTCATTCGCAGGTATTTCTTTATTTTTTCTAATAGATTAGAAAGACCCTTTTAGCTAAAAAGGGTTTTTTAAAAGCATATTATATAACAAAAAGACATAGAACTTTCTATATTTTTTAATATGCCTAGTACTGATAGTAGTAGTAGTAGTAGTAGTAGTAGTAGTAGTAGTAGTAGTAGTAGTAGTAGTAGTAGTGAGAAAAAAAAAGAACAATATTTAAGTTTTTAAAGAATGCACTATATAAAAAGCTAAAAGTATATTTGATTATAAATAGCACATTTATAGCGACTTAAGGATTTTTTAAGAGATGATTTACAAAAAGGTTAAAAAAAGGGTTGTGAGAAAGAAAAGGTATTGTATGTTTGCAGCCGCTAACAGATATTTGGTTTGTTAGTTTCGTTCATTGAGAGTGTTGTTTCGTCTTTATTAATTGACAGAAAGAAGTTTTATTTTTAATTTAAAAATAAATTTATATATTATTATTAGGTTGGTATCTGTAAAAGATTGTATGTTTGCTGTCCGAAATTTTCGGAAACAAAGTTCAGTTGTTTTAGTTAAGAGAAAAAACATTTATTTTTTCTTGTCAGGTTTAAATTAAGTTTTATATTTGCACCCGCTAAGCGAAACAGTAAAAGATCAAAGAGATTTTGGTAATGGCATTGATTTGTCAGTTAGTTCGATTCTAACATTTCTACAAATTAGGATTTACAACGAGTGTTTTTATGCATGAGTGCGATACCCTAAAGAAGTTCATTGAAAATATTGA
>NZ_CP025119.1:22500-25000 GCF_002831685.1 Polaribacter sp. ALD11
CTCCCGCTAGCAATAGCGGGAGAGACACACTCTTTTTATTTGACAATTTAGATATTATTTTACCATATGTTAATTTATACGGTTGAACCTGGTTCAACTGAAAATCTTAGGGTGGTTATAGCATTGGGGCTCACCTCTTCCCATCTCGAACAGAGAAGTTAAGCCCAATCGCGCCGATGGTACTGCATTTATGTGGGAGAGTAGGTCGCCGCCTTTCTTAATTCTGATACAATCAGAATTCTACAAACCTCATATCTTACGATATGAGGTTTTTTTATGAAAAATAATTAGAACTTGTTAGAATTGTAAGCAGCCTGTGGGGTATTTTTAAAACATAAGGTCTGGTTTAAATTAGATGTAAGTGTTACAATAAAAAATTTGAATATTTCTCATGCCTTTAAATTGTGCTCTAAAAGCTTTAATTTTCGCATTAAAAGATTCTGCTGACGCATTTGTGCTTCTATTATAAAAATAGTTGAAATAAATAGACGTTGTTTAAGTAATACTATTGAACTTTTAGGTATGCAAGTAATGTGATTATTTACATAATTTTTAAATGAATTATTGTAAATATATTATTTTAAGGAGTTCTACAATAATAGATTTTATAGTTAATCAAGTTCTGATGTTTGTCTGTTTATGAAGAAGTGCTAAAGTTTTAAATAGAGAAGTAAATATATTGTCAATGTATTTAGGTCGTTATTTGTTTAAATTCTTATTAATTTAATAAGACAACATATCAAATACCTTTGTATTTTGAGTTTAAAATATTTTTTATTTGTATTCAAGAATCTTTTATTTGTAAATTAAAAATAAATGATACTTTTTGAAATAATTAGATATCTTCAATTCCTGGTATTCGAATCCAGAATGGGTTTTAAAGAAGATTATTTCCTAGAGAAAAAGAAATTTATTTTCTGAGTTAACATATACAAAAAGCAGATTTTTTTTAAAACTTATTAAGTAATACTTTAAATCAGAAAAAAAGATAAAATATTTTTATTAGCTAAATAACTCAATACAATACTCTTATCTATTTATTGTAAAATAAACAAGAAATAAGTGTTAATAAATGGTTGAGATATTAAAAATGTATTGTAAGTTTGCACCCGCTAACAGCAATAGTGTTTTGTTAGTTTCGTTCATTGATAGGTTGTTTGGAGATTCTTTAATTACTGATTAAAAAGGTGTTAAAGAGTTGTTTTAGTTAAGAGAAAAAAACATTTATTTTTTCTTGTCAGGTTTAAATTAAGTTTTATATTTGCAGCCGCTAAGCGAAACAGTAAAAGATCAAAGAGATTTTGGTAATGGCATTGACTTGTCAGTTAGTTCGATTCTAACGTTTCTACAAATTAGGATTTACAACGAGTGTTTTTATGCATGAGTGCGATACCCTAAAGAAGTTCATTGAAAATATTGAAATTGACAGCGTAAACAAAGAGTAGAATAACCACATTAGTTAAATAATGTAAATTCTTTTGAAACTTATTCATTAACATATTTAAAATATACAATGAAGAGTTTGATCCTGGCTCAGGATGAACGCTAGCGGCAGGCTTAACACATGCAAGTCGAGGGGTAACATTGTAGCTTGCTACAGATGACGACCGGCGCACGGGTGCGTAACGCGTATAGAACCTACCTTTTACAGGGGAATAGCCTTTAGAAATGAAGATTAATGCCCCATAGTATTGAGAGATCGCATGATTTTTTAATTAAAGATTTATCGGTAAAAGATGGCTATGCGTCCTATTAGTTAGTTGGTAAGGTAACGGCTTACCAAGACATCGATAGGTAGGGGTCCTGAGAGGGAGATCCCCCACACTGGTACTGAGACACGGACCAGACTCCTACGGGAGGCAGCAGTGAGGAATATTGGACAATGGAGGAGACTCTGATCCAGCCATGCCGCGTGTAGGAAGAATGCCCTATGGGTTGTAAACTACTTTTATACAGGAAGAAACACTAGTATGTATACTAGCTTGACGGTACTGTAAGAATAAGGACCGGCTAACTCCGTGCCAGCAGCCGCGGTAATACGGAGGGTCCAAGCGTTATCCGGAATCATTGGGTTTAAAGGGTCCGCAGGCGGTCAATTAAGTCAGAGGTGAAATCCCATAGCTTAACTATGGAACTGCCTTTGATACTGGTTGACTTGAGTCATATGGAAGTAGATAGAATGTGTAGTGTAGCGGTGAAATGCATAGATATTACACAGAATACCGATTGCGAAGGCAGTCTACTACGTATGTACTGACGCTGAGGGACGAAAGCGTGGGGAGCGAACAGGATTAGATACCCTGGTAGTCCACGCCGTAAACGATGGATACTAGTTGTTGGGATTTATCTCAGTGACTAAGCGAAAGTGATAAGTATCCCACCTGGGGAGTACGGTCGCAAGACTGAAACTCAAAGGAATTGACGGGGGCCCGCACAAGCGGTGGAGCATGTGGTTTAATTCGATGATACGCGAGGAACCTTACCAGGGCTTAAATGTAGT
>NZ_CP025119.1:2747500-2750000 GCF_002831685.1 Polaribacter sp. ALD11
ATTAACATATTTAAAATATACAATGAAGAGTTTGATCCTGGCTCAGGATGAACGCTAGCGGCAGGCTTAACACATGCAAGTCGAGGGGTAACATTGTAGCTTGCTACAGATGACGACCGGCGCACGGGTGCGTAACGCGTATAGAACCTACCTTTTACAGGGGAATAGCCTTTAGAAATGAAGATTAATGCCCCATAGTATTGAGAGATCGCATGATTTTTTAATTAAAGATTTATCGGTAAAAGATGGCTATGCGTCCTATTAGTTAGTTGGTAAGGTAACGGCTTACCAAGACATCGATAGGTAGGGGTCCTGAGAGGGAGATCCCCCACACTGGTACTGAGACACGGACCAGACTCCTACGGGAGGCAGCAGTGAGGAATATTGGACAATGGAGGAGACTCTGATCCAGCCATGCCGCGTGTAGGAAGAATGCCCTATGGGTTGTAAACTACTTTTATACAGGAAGAAACACTAGTATGTATACTAGCTTGACGGTACTGTAAGAATAAGGACCGGCTAACTCCGTGCCAGCAGCCGCGGTAATACGGAGGGTCCAAGCGTTATCCGGAATCATTGGGTTTAAAGGGTCCGCAGGCGGTCAATTAAGTCAGAGGTGAAATCCCATAGCTTAACTATGGAACTGCCTTTGATACTGGTTGACTTGAGTCATATGGAAGTAGATAGAATGTGTAGTGTAGCGGTGAAATGCATAGATATTACACAGAATACCGATTGCGAAGGCAGTCTACTACGTATGTACTGACGCTGAGGGACGAAAGCGTGGGGAGCGAACAGGATTAGATACCCTGGTAGTCCACGCCGTAAACGATGGATACTAGTTGTTGGGATTTATCTCAGTGACTAAGCGAAAGTGATAAGTATCCCACCTGGGGAGTACGGTCGCAAGACTGAAACTCAAAGGAATTGACGGGGGCCCGCACAAGCGGTGGAGCATGTGGTTTAATTCGATGATACGCGAGGAACCTTACCAGGGCTTAAATGTAGTCTGACAGCTTTAGAGATAGAGTTTTCTTCGGACAGATTACAAGGTGCTGCATGGTTGTCGTCAGCTCGTGCCGTGAGGTGTCAGGTTAAGTCCTATAACGAGCGCAACCCCTGTCGTTAGTTGCCAGCATGTTATGATGGGGACTCTAACGAGACTGCCTACGCAAGTAGAGAGGAAGGTGGGGATGACGTCAAATCATCACGGCCCTTACGTCCTGGGCCACACACGTGCTACAATGGTATGGACAATGAGCAGCCATCTGGCAACAGAGAGCGAATCTATAAACCATATCACAGTTCGGATCGGAGTCTGCAACTCGACTCCGTGAAGCTGGAATCGCTAGTAATCGGATATCAGCCATGATCCGGTGAATACGTTCCCGGGCCTTGTACACACCGCCCGTCAAGCCATGGAAGCTGGGAGTGCCTGAAGTCGGTCACCGCAAGGAGCCGCCTAGGGTAAAACTGGTAACTAGGGCTAAGTCGTAACAAGGTAGCCGTACCGGAAGGTGCGGCTGGAACACCTCCTTTCTAGAGAAAGATGGTGAGTTACAAAAGGTAATTTTTACTCTTTGCTGTTAATTTTAAATAAAAAAAGTATTAAGCTATTATAGTCTCGTAGCTCAGCTGGTTAGAGCGCTACACTGATAATGTAGAGGTCGGCAGTTCGAGTCTGCCCGGGACTACAAAAACTTAATATTAAGGAAATTCTAGAAGTTGGGATGCCCAAGTTGACGTACAAGTCATCAATTAACTGATAACTGTTAACTGGTACTGACTACTAAAATGGGGGATTAGCTCAGTTGGCTAGAGCGCTTGCCTTGCACGCAAGAGGTCATCGGTTCGACTCCGATATTCTCCACAACGGTCAATTTTAATTAATTAACCACAAGTTCATTGACATATTGGTAAAATGATATCGTAAGAATCAAATAGATAGAGAACGATTGGAATATTTATATTCTGGTCAAAAATTTTTTTATAAAAATATAAAAGAGTTCATTATAGTATGAAAATACTGTAGCAAAAAGTACAATAAGTTAAGTAAGGGCGTATGGCGGATGCCTAGGCTCTCAGAGACGACGAAGGACGCGATAAGCTGCGAAAAGCTACGGGGAGGGGCACATACCTTTTGATCCGTAGATATCCGAATGGGGCAACCCGGCATGTTGAAGACATGTCACCTAGCAATAGGGGTAAACCCGGTGAACTGAAACATCTAAGTAACCGGAGGAAGAGAAAACAATAGTGATTCCGTTAGTAGTGGCGAGCGAACGCGGATTAGCCCAAACCAATGTTGTTACGGCAATATTGGGGTTGTAGGACCACAAGATTAGAGACTTAGAGAATTAGAACTGTTTGGAAAGACAGACCATAGAGGGTGATAGTCCTGTAAAAGTAATCGAAGTTAATATAGTGGTATCCTGAGTAGTGCGGGACACGAGTAATCCTGTATGAATCCACCGGGACCATCCGGTAAGGCTAAATACTC